>NZ_VFTH01000053.1:0-1124 GCF_006439375.1 Mesorhizobium sp. B4-1-1 | reverse complement strand
TGATCAGGGTGAAGATCACCGTCGACCGGCAAAAGCGCGAGGCGACCGTCGATTTCACCGGCACGTCGCCAGTGATGAAGAACAACTTCAACGCGCCGGAGCCCGTCGCCCGCGCCGCTGTGCTCTATGCCTTCCGCGTCATGGTCGAGGACATGATCCCGATGAATGCCGGCTGCCTGAGGCCGATCAACATCGTCATCCCCGACGGCTCGATGCTGAAGCCGGCCTACCCTGCCGCCGTCGTCGCCGGCAATGTCGAGACCTCGCAGCATGTCACCAATGCGCTGTTCGGCGCGATGGGCGCGATCGCCAATGCGCAAGGCACGATGAACAACCTCACCTTCGGCAACAAGAAATACCAATATTACGAGACGATCTGCTCCGGCTCGCCGGCCGGCCGGATGAATTCGGGACGCGGCTTTGCCGGCACGTCCGGTGTCCATACGCACATGACCAATTCGCGCCTCACCGACCCGGAAGTGCTGGAACTGCGCTTCCCTGTCGTATTGGAGGACTTCCACATCCGCGAAGGCTCAGGCGGCAAAGGCAAGTGGAACGCCGGCGACGGCACGAGGCGCACCATCCGCTTCCTCGAAAAGATGGAATGCGCGATCCTGTCCTCCCACCGCAATCGCCCACCCCAGGGCCTCGACGGCGGCGGCGACGGCGAGGCGGGCTCGACCAAGGTCAGGCGCAATGACGGCTCGGTCGACGTTCTGAAGGCCTGCGACCAGACCACGCTCGATGCCGGCGAGGCCGTCATCGTCACCACGCCGACGCCGGGAGCTTTCGGTAAAGTGTAACGCGCAAGATCGGATGGCATTAGCCGGCGATGGGCGGGAAACGGTGGGAAACGCCGGGATCAGCCGCGCAAAGCCGCAGAATGCAAGGGATTGAGCGGCAAGCGGCGACACCGGAGCGAGCGGTGGCCGGAAATCGACCGCGCAACTTCAGTTGGCACCAAAACCGGCCGGCGGCGCGCAGCGCGCAAGATCGGATGGCAGCGGATTAGCTCGGGTCGGGACCGACAAAGCTCTCGACGATGCCCTTCGGAACGAGGCCGGCGAGCACGCACCGGCGGAGGCCGAGCTTGGTGCCGTTTAACGTCTCTGTCGCCTGGTCAC
>NZ_VFTH01000052.1:0-1900 GCF_006439375.1 Mesorhizobium sp. B4-1-1 | reverse complement strand
TGGCGCCAGTCCGTCCGGCCCGCTTGTCGCAGCGGTCGCGCGCGGCTTCCTCATCAGGCGGTGTTCCCTCCCCGGGCACCAGGTGTTTGTTTCTGATGATGCGGATCGACATTCAACCCACGTCACCGGACCACGTTGTTCGTGGCCTCATGGATGCTACGATCGGACGATGACCAGCCGGCGCAGCGGAGGTTTTTTCAAGATAATTTACACATGTAAATTTATGCAGGAACGACTTACTGACCATAATATCCGTCTCGGGAGTAGTCAATATCTTGGCTTAAGAAGCTGGATTTATTGCAATTTCTAAAGAACCGCCTCTTTCAGGATTATGACCTGCTTGACAAGTTGAAACGCGCATCGCTAAGCTAACTTTACGCGCGTACATATTAGCTGGGTACGTTCGTAAGGGAGGAATGCAATGCGAGTTGGTATACGCATTGGGGCGCTTGCGTCCCTGACGTCGGCTGCCGTCATCTCGGCGGGCGCCACATTTGCTGAAGAAATCACTGTGGCGACGGTGAACAATGGCGACATGATCATCATGCAGAAGCTGTCGCCGGAGTGGGAGAAGAAAACCGGCAACAAGGTCAATTGGGTAGTGTTGGAAGAAAACGTGCTGCGCGAGCGCGTCACCACGGATATCGCCACCAAGGGCGGCCAGTACGACGTCATGACCATTGGTAGCTACGAGACGCCGATCTGGGGCAAGCAGGGCTGGCTTTTGCCTCTCGGCGATTTCGGTAAGGATTATGATTATGACGACTTGATCGCGCCAGTGCGGGCCGGTCTCACGGTCGATGGAAAGCTCTATGCAGCTCCGTTCTATGCCGAAAGCTCCTTCACGCTCTACCGCAAGGATCTGTTCGATGCCGCAGGGCTAAAGATGCCGGAGCAGCCTACTTACGATCAGATCAAGGAGTTCGCAGCCAAACTCACCGACAAGGCAAAAAGCCAGTACGGCATCTGCCTGCGTGGAAAGCCGGGCTGGGGCGAGAACATGGCCTATCTCGGGACCCTGGTGAACACTTCGGGCGGGCGCTGGTTCGACATGGACTGGAAGCCGCAACTGGATCAGCCTGCGTGGAAAAACGCTCTTACCTGGTATGTCGATGCCATGAAGCAGTATGGGCCGCCCGGCGCGAGCAGCAACGGGTTCAATGAAAATCAGGCCCTGTTTGCTTCAGGCAAGTGCGCCATGTGGATCGATGCAACGTCGGCTGCTGGTCGCGTTTACGATTCTAGCCAAAGCAAGGTTGCCGATAAAGTCAGTGTCACAAAGGCTCCTGTTGCCGTAACGCCAGCAGGATCCGCATGGGCATGGGCCTGGAGCCTTGCGGTTCCCGCCAGCACCAAGAAGGCAGACACGGCAAAGTCTTTTATCGAATGGGCGACTTCAAAGGCGTACGTCCAGCGCGTCGGTGAAACTGCAGGATGGGTCGCAGCACCCCCCGGGACCCGGAAATCGACCTACGCCAGCCCGGATTATCAGAAGGCTGCGCCGTTCGCACCAACCGTGCTTGCAGCGATCGAGGCGGCGGATCCTACCAAGGCGACCAAAGATCCGGTCCCCTACACCGGCATACAATTCGTCGCGATCCCCGAATTCCAGGGTCTTGGGACGACCGTCGGCCAGCTCTTTGCGGCCGCTCTTGAGGGCCAGATGAGCGTTGATGATGCGTTGACGCAGGCGCAAGCGGCCGCGACCTCGGTCATGCAGGAAGGCGGCTATCTGAAATAGGGCATCCTCCCGGTGCCTGGCCGCCCGGCTTTCGGTCCGGGCGGCCGCTGGCCGGCTCTGCTCGATCTTGTGGCTGACCTTTGGAGGGTGACCGTCATGGCTACTCAGCAAACCCGTTCGCTTGCGCGTTTCATGATGGCGCCATCGGTGATCCTGCTG
>NZ_VFTH01000051.1:0-2982 GCF_006439375.1 Mesorhizobium sp. B4-1-1 | reverse complement strand
CCCTTAAATCGCCCCGCCCGCCCAACGGACGCGGCCACCGATGATCAGCTCAGGCTGCTCGGCCAACGGCACTTCCTCAGTCGCGTATTCCCGATTGTCGCTTTTCAGCAGCAGGACGCCAGAACGCAGCAATTGCAGGCGTTTCAGGCGCACCAAGCCGCCGTAGACGAGGACATAGATCGCCTCGCCGATAAATTCGCGGATCGAGATGTCGACGATCATCAGATCGCCGTCGTTGATCGTCTCGCGCATCGAATCGCCTTGGGCAACCATCAGCCGGGCGAACTTAGGGCTGACTCCGATGCGGCGCAGCCACTCCTCCCGAAAGGCGAAAATGTCCGGTTCGCTCTCTTCGTAGACGGCCATGCTGCCTGCGCCGGCGCTCGGCCTGATATCGAGCTTCGGCACCGAGACAAACCCCTCAGGCGTGCCGCTGCCGCCGCTAATCATGATCGTGGAACCCGGCCGCATCGGCCCGCGATTGGCAGCGAGCCAGTCGAGCGTCACGTTGGTGTGCTCAGCGATCTCAAGCAGCTTGTCCAAGCCCGGCAAGGACCCCTCGTCCAGGTACTTTCGCACCATAGTTCCGGAGATGCCGCTTCGCTTCGAAAACGCATGAGGTGATTCGCCCCTTAGTGCGAGCGCAAAGCGCCCGGCGAACGTCGTCACGTCATGGGCAGGCGAACTCTGACCATGCGTCAGAGTTTCACTGTCCAAATCTTCGCCAGGAAAAGTCATTTATTTTCCGTCGGTTAGCCTGTTATTCACACCAAAATGCCAATTTCGAACTCTGACGTGCGAATTGTTTCGCCCTTCGGTTGATATTTTCGCTCTTAGGTGCGACTATAGGCGCTACTAGTGTTGTTTCAATTTTTAACCAACCGGCCCTTTGCAAGAGGTCCGGCCGATCGCTGGAGCCGCCATGAACACGCCCCAGGTGTGGGACCGTCACGCCATCAACGCCGAGATACGGCGCCGTGGCATGACGCTAACCGGGATCGCCAAAGACGCTGGCCTTTACGACAGCGCCTGCAGGCAAGGGATCATCGGTAGCAGCCGGCCAGGAGCCGAGGCGATCGCCGCAGCGCTGAACATCCCCTTCCGGACCCTTTTTCCGACCCAATACACCCGTGGCCGTCATGACGAGGCTGACATTACCAGCAGGCCACGTGAGTCCGGAAGTGCAAATGTTGCACTCATTTTAGACAACGCATCCGGCGCGCCCTGAGGCCGCTGTCCAGCGCGTGATGCAGCGCTGACAGCCAGAGCCAAGACCAGGGGGCAGCGGACGTGGAACCGACCAAGATCAAAATCGCAGACATCAGAGTGCCGGCCAATCGCCGGCGGCTCGACCCGGCTTGGGTGGCGACGCTCATGGCCGACATGCAGACCGGCAACGATCACATGGTGCCGATCGAGGTCGTGCCCGACACGGCCGAGGGCTTCAAATACCGCCTGATCTTCGGCGGCCATCGACTGGCCGCGGTCACCGGCATCGGCCGGAACGAGATCGCCGCCTTCGTCAAGGATCCGAAAGAGGTCGCGACTGAGACGCAGATCCGCAAGCGCGAGATCGCCGAGAACCTGATCCGGCGTCAGCTGTCGGTCCTCGACCGCGCCAAGGACATCGCCGACTGGCGCGATATCTACGACGCCGAGCACGGCACCGGCAAAGTCGGCCGCAAGAAGGCGCGTCCGGCCGAGATCACCGAAGACGACGAGTTGAGTGCAAGCTTTGCACTCAATTTCTCGGAGGCCGCCCAGGCTGTCCTCGGCATCTCCCGCCGCAGTGTCTTCCACGCATTGAAGATCGCTACCATTCCCGAGCCGATCCGCCAGGCGATCTCGCTGCACGCGGTCGCCAACAGCCAGACTGATCTGCTGCAGCTCGCCGCCGAGACTCCCGAGCGGCAGACGGCCATTGCCGCGATGCTGACGGCCGAGCCTGCGGAAGCCGCGACGGTCGCCGACGCCATCGCGCTGCTCGACAAGGTGACGCCGCCCGCGAAGCAGCCAGGCTGGCAGAAGCTGGCCGGCGACTTCGCCAGGCTCAAGGACAGCGACCAGGACCGCTTCTTCGCCCTGCACGAGGCCGCCATCCAGCGGTGGCTGAAAGGGCGGAAATCCTGATGGCCCGCAAGTCGAACACGCTCGACCTCTTCCGCGACTACGAGCCGACGAATGTCGTCGAGCGCTTCGAGCCGGAAAAGGTCCACGCCTGGAACCTCGCCGGCCGCCTGTCGAAGGCCGTGAGCCTGACGCTGAGCGAGGCCCAGCAGCCCCGCGCCGACATCGCCAAGGCGATGTCCGACTACCTCAAGGACGAGGTGTCGAAGGCGATGCTCGACGCATACGCCAGCCAGGCCAAGGAGCATTCGATCTCGGCCCTGCGGCTGGCGGCGCTGGTTTCGGTCACCAACGACGTGAGGGCGCTCAACACGCTCTTGGAAGACGCCGGGATGATCGTCGTCCCCAAAAAATTCGAGGCGCTCATCATGCGTGAAATGGCCGACGAGGCCATCGAGCGAGCGACCCGCGACAGGCAGGCCTTCGACGCACAATGGAGGGCTAAACGGTGAACGGTCTCTGGTTTCTCTGCTTCGCGATCGGCTCGGCGCTCTGGGCGCTGCTGCTGGCCGGTCTGCATCTCGTCTTCACCCGCCAGCAACGCCGGCACCTCGCCGCCGGCGCCGTCTTCCGCCGCCGCGTGCGCAAGCACGTCCTCAAGGGGTTCATCTGGTCATGACGAAATGCGCCATCCCAGCCTGTCCGGAAGACAACGCCGGCCGCCACCAGCCCTTCTGCGTCGGCCACTATTTCAAGCTGCCGAAGCCCTACACCAGCCTGGTCACCCGCACGAGCATCGAGTGCAGCCGGATCGAGGATCCCGACAAACAGCAGCATCTGAGGGATCAGCTCGCCGGCTACATCGCCTCCTGCATCCGGCAGCTTGAAATAGTGGCCGACGCAGAAGGGCTGGTG
>NZ_VFTH01000050.1:0-6356 GCF_006439375.1 Mesorhizobium sp. B4-1-1 | reverse complement strand
GCGCGTCGCTTCGCTCCTTGCTCCGCCCTAGAATGACGAAGGATGGGCTGCCGGGACAGCGCCCCCCTCTGGCCTGCCAGCCATCTCCCCCCTTGTGGGAGATTAGCCAATCACGCCAACCCCCGCTTCACCATCATCGCTTCCGGCGAGGGCATTTTCCCCCGGAACGCCGTGTAGAGCTCCTCCGGATCCTTCGAGCCGCCCGCGGCATAGATGTTCTCCCGCAGCCGCTCGGCGAGCGCCGGGTTGAAGGGATCGCCCGTCTCCTCGAAAGCCGAGAAGGCATCGGCGTCGAGCACTTCCGACCACATGTAGGAATAGTAGCCGGCTGAGTATCCGTCGCCGGCGAAGACATGGCCGAAATGCGGGGTGCGGTGGCGCATCGCGATCGTGTCGGGCATATGCAGCTTTTCGAGCGTATCGGCCTCGTATCGAAGCGGCTCGGCAGGCGCGTCCGGCTGCGCGTGATAGGCCATGTCGATCAGCGCCGACGCGGTGAACTCGACCGTCGCGAAACCCGCGCCGAATGTGCGGGCGGCGAGCATCTTGTCGAGCAGCGCCTTCGGCATCGGCTTGCCGGTCTTCACGTGCAGCGCGTGCTTTTCCAGCACAGCCGGCACCGTCAGCCAATGCTCGTAAAGCTGCGAAGGCAGCTCGACGAAATCGCGGCTGACCGACGTGCCCGAAACCGACGGCCAGGTCACCTCGGTCAGCATGCCGTGCAGCGCGTGGCCGAATTCGTGGAACAGCGTCTTCGCCTCATCGACCGACAGAAGTGCCGCCTCGCCGGCCGGCGGCTTGGCGAAATTCATGATGTTGTAGATGACCGGCTTGGCGCCATGACCGAGTTTGTAGCCGGACTTCAGCGCGCTCATCCACGCGCCGGAGCGTTTTGAGGGCCGCGCGAAATAGTCGGCCAGGAACAGGCCGCGCTCGCTGCCGTCGGCATTCTTGACCACGAAGACACGCGCGTCGGGATGCCAGGCGGCGATGCCCTTCTTCTCCTCGAAGGTGATGCCGAACAGTTTGGTGGCGACGTCGAAGCATGCCTCGATGACCCGCTCGAGCTGCAGGTAGGGCTTCAGCTCCGCCTCGTCGAAGGCGAATTTCTCGGCACGCAGTTTTTCCTGGTAGAAGCGCCAGTCCCACGCTGCGAATTTCTCGTTGCTGCCGGCTTCCGCTGCCAGCCGTTCCAGCTCCTTCCGGTCGGCGGCGGCCTTTTCCAGCGCTTTCTCCCACACAGGATCGAGCAGGTCGTGCACGGCCTTCGGCGTCTTGGCCATCGTGTCGTCGAGCTTGAGCGCCGCGAACGAGCCGTAGCCCAGCAGCTTCGCCTTCTCGGCGCGCAGCTTCAGCATGTCGCGCACGACATCGGTGTTGTCGGAGGCACCGCCATTCTGGCCGCGCATTATGAAGGCTTTGAACGCAATCTCGCGCAGGTCGCGGCGCTCGGAAAAGGTCGAGAACGGCTCATAGATCGAGCGCGACAACGTCAACGCATAGCGGCCCTTCTGGCCGCGGATCTCGGCCGCTTCGGCCATGGCGCTCTTCAGGAAATCGGGCAGGCCGGCAAGATCGGCTTCGTCGAGGAACAGCGCCCAGTCGCGCTCGTCGGCCAGCACGTTCTGGCCGAATTTGGTGCCGAGCGAGGAAAGCTCCTCATTGATGGCCGCGAGCCGTTTCTTGCCATTGGCGTCGAGTTTCGCGCCCGACCGGACAAAGCCCTTCCAGGTCTTCTCCAGCACGCGCAGCGTTTCGGCATCGAGCTTGAGGCTGTCGCGCCGCTGGTAGAGGTCGTCGATGCGGGCAAACAGTTTCTCGTTCATCGAGATCGCCGAGAAATGCCGCGACATCTTCGGCGAAACCTCGCGCTCCATCGCCTGGATCGTGTCGTTGGTATGGGCGCCGGCGCGGCACCAGAAGATTGACGATACATGGTCGAGCGCCTCACCCGCGAGTTCGAGCGCGGCCAGCGTGTTCTCGACGGTCGGCGTCTCGCTGTTGCCGGCGATCGCGTCGATCTCGGCCTGGTGCGCCTCGAGCGCCGCATCGAAAACAGGCCCGAAATCATTGTCGCCGACGCGCGAGAAATCCGGCAGGCCGAGCGGCCCCTGCCAGACGGTCAGCGGATGGGCGGCGAGGTCGACGGTTTTTGACATGGACAGATCCAATCGGGGAGTTTCGATAGGCGGAGGGCAGCCCCGGATGTAGGGCGGTGTCGCGTACAGCGCAACTCGGGCTTCGCCTCAATAGGCGCTGCAATCCTGCGCCACCGCCGTCTGGGTGCTGGCGACGATGCGGCCGCCGGCGACGGTGAAGGTCTCGCGCATCAGCGTGTCGTTGCTGGGGAAGTCGTAGCAGGCGAGCACCGTGGTCTCGCCGTCCTCGCTTTTTTCGACGCGGTGGCGGATCGCGGCGCCCGCGACCGCGCCCTGCCATTCGTCGATCGAGGCGATGAAGTCCTCTTTGGTCTGGACGACGCCGATGTCGTCGAGCTTCATGCGCACCTCGTCGGCAAGCAGGTCGGACAATTCGGTGCGGTCGGCGACCAGCAGCGCCGAGTACCAGCGGTCGATGATGGCGCCGTCATCGGCGCTGGCGCGGGCGATCGTGGACATGAGCAGCGTCGCCGCGAGAAAGACCTTCCACCGGCTTCGGGGCATTATCCCTCCGTCACAGCTCCGGCCGCTCGAAATCGCCGGTGTCCTTGTTCATCACCCAGAGCTCCCCGGTCGAGATGTCGAACCAGGCGCCGTGCAGCGAGAGCCTTCCCTTGCCTTCGAGGATCGAAACGCAGGGAAAGGTCCTGAGATTGGCGATCGAATAGCGGATGGAGATGCGCTCCAGCGCCGTCTGGCGCTCGGTTGCCGTCATCATCGTGCTGGCAGCCACCGTCTCGGCGGCGGGCGCGATCAGGCTCATCCATTTGCCGATGAAATCGCCGGGCGACAGCGGCGCCGCATTGGTGTCGAGCGCGGCGCGAATGCCGCCGCAGCGGCCATGCCCCATCACCACGATGTTCTTCACCTTGAGGCTCTGCACGGCGAATTCGAGCGCGGCCGAGGTCGAATGGAACTCGCCGTCCGGCTCGTAGGGCGGCACCAGATTGCCGACATTGCGCAGCACGAAGAGCTCGCCCGGGCCCGCATCGAAGATCGCTTCCGGAGCCGAGCGGGAATCGCAGCAGGCGACGATCATCGTCTCCGGCGCCTGGCCTTCGCGCGCCAGCGAGCGGTAGCGGTCGCTTTCGGTAGGATAGCGACCGGTCATGAAGTTGCGGTAGCCGTTCAGCAGGTGCTCGGGGAGATGGGGCATGGGCGGCTAGAGCCTTTCCGGAGGTTGGAGGCGGCAGCTCGTTGCGATGGAAAAAGCCTCTAACGGCAAAAGCCGGTCGCGGGCAATGCCGAATTGCGGATCGCTGCGTCGCAATCGTTGCGGCAATCATGGCTCGCCCGATATGCGTCACGCCCAGATGGCCACGGGGATGCCGAAACGGTCGGTCAGCGGCGGATCGGGCGACGGTCGCGCCTCGCCGCTGGCGATCCGCCCGGCAATCAGCATCATTGCCGCCGCGTCGAGGAAATCGTCGCTCGCGGCGCCTCGTGGCGCTGCCTGGTCGAGAAAGGTTTTCTCGTAGCCATGCCGGCAAAGCAGCGCCTTGCGCTCCTCCATGCCGGCCGGGTTGACCGCGCCCTTGATCTTCTTCGGCAAGGTCATCGCCGCGCCGCCATTCAGCCGGCAGAACGCGACTTCCGGATGTGATTCGAACACCCGGCCGCGCAAATCGGGCCGTGCGATCACCAATTGGTCGATCTCGCGTATCTTCGAGAAAATACCGAAGGCCTGGATGGAAACGCCGCGCGGCGGGTCGGAGGTCTCCGTCGCCACCGCGCTTGCCAGCCGGTGCGCCGCATACCAGGCCTCGATCGTGGTGAAGTCGCTGGTATCGGCATAGAGCGCCGCCCGCGAGGGGATAGCGAACACGCTCGACTGCCGTGCCCCGAGCAAAGGCCGGACCAGCGCTTCCGGTCCGCGGCCGCCCTTGCGCGAAAAATCCGGCAGGCCGATCGGCATGTCGACGGCGATGGTGGCATTCGGCAGCGCGTCGAGCAGCGACTGGAAGCTCGGGAAGACCGAAACCGACGGCGCGACGTCCGCTTCGCGGTGGACGGCGATCCAGCCGGCCTTGCAGCCATCGACGCCGGCCAGGCCGCCGTCTGGCGTCACGCCCGCTTGTCCCGCCCCGGATGCAGCAGGTGGCGCAGTTGCACCATGGCCATCGGATGCGACAGGCTCTGCGCGTCGGTTTCGAGCTGCAGCTCGTCGCCGCCGCGCTTGGCGGTGCGGGCGAGGATCTCGTAGACCGCGGCGGTGGTCGATTGCAGCGCCTTGACCGGGGCCTGGCCGGAGAGAACGCGCGCCAGATAGACGGCGGCCGTCAGGTCGCCGAGCCCATTCGGCGGCTTCTCGATCACGCGGTGCTCGGCAAGCAGCGCCTGGCTGCCATCGAGCAGGAAATTGCCGGTGCCGCCCGTCATCATTGCGGGTGCCGAGGTCACCAGCATGGTCGAAGGGCCGGCATGAAGCGCCGCCGCCGTCACCGCCTTGATGTCGGGCAGCGGCGCGCCCGCCATCCATTCCAGCTCATAGCGGTTGGGCGTCGCGATATCCGCGATCGGCATCAATTTGTCGCGCATGGCAACGGCCGTCGGTTCAGGCACGTAGAGCCCGCCGGAATCGCCCATCACCGGGTCGCAGACGTAAAGCGCATTCGGCGTCTTTTCCTTGACGGCGGCGACCAGGGAAGCGACGGCTTCCGCCTGGCCCGCCTCGCCGAGATAGCCCGAAAGCACAGCCCTGACCTCGCCCAGCCAGGGCGCCCGCTCGAGATCGGCCATCAGCGCCTTGAACTGATCGAGCGGCGGCACGATGCGCGTGGCCCGGCTGTGGCCCGGATGCCAGGGCAGGATGACGGTGGGCACCGCCCAGACCGGGAAACCCAGGGTCTCCAGCGCAAAGACCGCGGCGCGGTTGCCGACCGAACCGCGGGCGACATGGCTGGAGATGACGATGACCGCGCGCGGCGCGTCGGTTTTTTCTGCATTCATGGAATCTGAATCCTAGCCGCCACGTGTGGCGGCATACACCAGCCAGGCCAATAGCCCAATGGCAATGACGAAACCGAGCGTTCGGCCAATGCGGGTTCCCCAATATTCGATGGGATCGGCGCGGTCGGCATCGGCGGCGGTGACACGGTCGCGCGCGTCCTTCGCCGTGCGTGCGATGAACGACGCGCCGCCCGGCGCCGTCTCGCGCGCCACGCGTTCGAGGATGCGGCGCGATTCGGTCTCGTCGTCCCGGCGCTCGGCCATGCAATTGCCCTTTCCTGCCCGGAGCTTAGAGCAATTCCAGGAAAAGTGCGAAGCGTTTAGACTCGGCGACTTCGCCGTGGCCTTCCGACCGGAATTGCGTCAAACGAAGAGAGGGAATCCTGTTCGCGCGGCTATTCACAGTGGCTCGCGCCCGCGCCGGAATCGGCGTCATCGGCCGGACATTTTCTTACGCGTGGATTGTGGTAATGCTTCGCATGCAACTTCTGTCGAGGGACCAACCATGATTACAGAGCGCCTCTCACCACCTTCCGTCTTCCGCAATCTGCCTGCCTTCCTGATGATGGCTTTCGTGCTGCCGCTGCTTGCCGGCTGCGGCTACAACACCATTCCGACGGCGGAAGAGAACGCCAAGGCGGCCTGGAGCGAGGTGCTCAACCAGTATCAGCGCCGTTCCGACCTGATCCCGAACCTGGTCGAGACGGTGAAGGGCTATGCCTCGCATGAAAAGGATACGCTCGATGCGGTCGTCCAGGCGCGCGCCAAGGCGACGCAGATCACGGTGACGCCCGACACGCTGAAGGATCCCGAGGCGCTGAAGAAGTTCCAGGATGCCCAGGCCGGGCTGACCAGCGCGCTGTCGCGGCTCATCGCGGTGTCGGAAGCCTATCCCGACCTCAAGGCAAACCAGAACTTCCTGGCGTTGCAGGCGCAGCTCGAAGGCACCGAGAACCGCATCGCGGTGGCGCGGCGCGACTACATCCAGGCGGTCAGGGATTACAATCTGACGCTGAAGACCTTCCCGTCGGTGCTGTGGGCGACGTTGTGGTTCCGCGGCAACGAACCTTACGCCAACTTCACGGTGGAAGAGGACAAGATGCAGGTGCCGAAGGTCGATTTCGGCACGAGCACCACCAAGCAGGGCGGGTGAGAGCCTCGGCTGAGATTTAATCGAGCTTGCAGGCCTTGAGTTCCTTCACACCCCCCTCTGTCCTGCCGGACATCTCCCCCGCAAGGGGGGAGATT